>NZ_JBHYHC010000002.1:0-22094 GCF_042738955.1 Umezawaea sp. NPDC059074 | reverse complement strand
CCCGTGACCCGACCGACGCGACGCCTGCCCCGCCCGCCGACGCCCACGACGCACCGCCGATGCCCCCCCCCAACGAGGGCCCCACCCGGAACGCCCCCCCCCCCCCGGGGCCCCCCCCACTTCCGCATTTATCGGGGTTTCCAGAGGGCCGGCGACCCGAGAGCTTCGGACTTCCGCACCAAGTGGACGGTCGCGACTCGCGTTCCAGCCAGCTTCGAGGGACCACCGCGACCCGAGTCCGCCCGAGCCGCTCTTCGACTTCCGACTTCCGCGCACAACGAAAATCCCCGCCTGGCCAATGGCCAGGCGGGGATCTCCGATTCAGTAGCGGGGACAGGATTTGAACCTGCGACCTCTGGGTTATGAGCCCAGCGAGCTACCGAGCTGCTCCACCCCGCGCCGCTTAACTTCATTTACTTGTTTCACTCTGTCCTGCTGAGAACAACTATACACCCTTCCGCACCCGCTTTTTACCACCCCCGCCCAAGGCCTGTTTCCGCAGTTCACACCCCCCGCGGAACCCGCGGCCACCACTACGCCGACGAGAGGCCGCCACAACCGCCTCACCAGCCACACGCACCCGTGAATGCAAAAGACCCCCGATAGGGCCGAAGCCGTATCGGGGGTCTTTTGGACCAGTAGCGGGGACAGGATTTGAACCTGCGACCTCTGGGTTATGAGCCCAGCGAGCTACCGAGCTGCTCCACCCCGCGCCGTTGTTGCTAAGCAGAACTGTACGCGGCCCCGCCCCGCGGATGCAAATCGGGTGGCCCCCACGTGCTGGGGACCACCCGATTCAGCTGCTCAGAGCGTTGTCAGCCGGAAGGCGTGGGCGTCGGCTGCACCACCGAGGACGACGTCGGCGTCGACGACGCGCCCGCGTTGGCCGCCTCCCACTTCTTCGTCGCGTCGTCCAGCGCCTTGTACGCGTTGCCCAGCGCCGCGAAGTCACCACTGGCCTGGGCGGACTTGATCGCGCCCAACGCCGTCTGGATGTCCTTCACGGCCTGCGCCAGCTCGGGGCTGGACTGCCCCGAACCCGGCGGCGTGGACGTGGACGGCGACGTCGGCGTGGTCGACGGCGTCTGGCCGGGGGTCTGGCCCGGCGTCTGCCCGGTGCTCGGCACCTGCGCCGCGGCCCCGGTCAGCACCTGCTCCAGCGCCTCGGACAGCGTCGGCGCGTACCCGACCTTGTCGCCGAAGCTCACGAGCACCTTCGACAGCTGCGGGAACGACGTGTTCTGGCTCGCCCGCTCGATGTAGACGGGCTCGACGTACAGGAGCCCGCCGCCGACGGGCAACGTCAGCAGGTTGCCGTAGACGACCTTCGTCTTCTGCTGGGTCAGCAGGTTCAGCTCGGAGCTGACCGTCGCCGACGTCAGGAACTGCGTCTGGATCTGCTGCGGACCCTTGGCCTCGTTGTTCAACGTCAGCACGCTGATCTTGCCGTAGTTGTCCGGGTCCGATCTCGCCGTGACGTAGGACGCCATGAACTCCCGGTTCTGCCGGACCAGCGAGCTGGTCAGCTGGAAGCTCACCTTGTTCGAGTCCGAGGAGGTCGGGTCGCCCGCCACCACGTAGAACGGCGGCTGCTGGTCGCGCGGCTGCTGCGCGGCCTGCGCCTGCTGCTCCAGCGTCGTCGCGTTGTCGATCGTCGGGTCGGACGGCACGCCCCAGAACGAGACGCCGGAGAAGAAGTCCCTGGGCTCGCTCACGTGGTACTTCGACAGCGTCTCGCGCTGGACCTTGAACAGGTCCTCCGGGTAGCGGAAGTGCTCGCGCAGCGACGGGGAGATGTCGCTGTTCGGCTTGACCGTGCCGGGGAACACGCCCATCCACGCCTTGAGGACCGGGTCCTGCGTGTCCATCTCGTAGAGGGTCACCGTGCCGTCGTAGGCGTCCACAGTGGCCTTGACCGAGTTGCGGATGTAGCTGATCTGGTCGTTCGGCAGCTGCGCGACGCCGGGGAGCGAGTCGTTGGTGACCTCGCCGAGGGGGGTCTTCTTGGCGTACGGGTAGTTGTCGAGCGTGGTGTAGCCGTCGACGATCCAGGTGATCTTCCCGTCCACAATGGCCGGGTACGGGTCGCCGTCGACCGTCAGCCACGGGGCGACCGCTTCGACGCGGTCCCTCGGGTGCCGGTTGAAGATGATCCGCGAGTCGTCGGTGATCGCCTGGTTGAAGAGGATGTTCCGCTCGCCGTACGCGGCGGCGAACACCAGCTTGTTGAAGATGCCGCCGATGCGCACGCCGCCGGAGCCGGTGTAGGTGTACGACGAGCTGTCCGTGTCGTACTCGCCGGGGGCGCCGGAGTCGCGACCGCCGACGATGGCGTAGTCACCGGGGCTGCCCAGCTCGCCGTAGTAGGTGCGCGGCTGCTCGACGCCGAACGGGCCGGGCTGCACCTTGCCGTCCGGGGCGACCTCGCTGGCCTGGAAGACCGGGTAGCCGCCGTTGCCGCCGTTGTCGGCCGGGGTGTTGACCTTGCTCGCCTCGGCGGCGACGAAGCCGTTGCCGTGCGTGTAGATCAGGTGCTGGTTGATCCAGTCGCGCTGGCCCTGCGGGATGCCCGCGGTGTTCAGCTCGCGGACCGCGACGATGTAGTCCTGGAGCTGGTTGTCGATCTTGTACCGGTCGACGTCCAGCTTCTCCGGGAACCCGTAGAACGGCCGCAGCTGCTGGAACTGGGTGAACGTCTTGGCGACCACGGCGGGGTCGAGCAACCGGATGTTGCCGAGCGTCGCCTGGTCCTTCTTCAGCTCGTCGAGGGACACGTTCTGCTTGCCCTCGTACGGTTTCGTCTCGACCTTGTCGTCGGTGAGCCCGAACGCCTGCTTCGTCGCGGTGATGTTCCGCTTGATCGACTCGGCCTCGCGCTCGATCGCGTTCGGCTTGACCGAGAACTGCTCGAGCACCGCGGGCCACGCGGCGCCGACGAGCACGCTGGACAGGATCAGCAGCACCGTCGCGATCGCGGGCAGCTGGAGGTTGCGCAGCACCGCGCCGACGAAGAACGCGATCGCGCAGAACACCGCGATGCACAACAGGATCAGCTTGGCGGGCAGCACCGCGTTGAGGTCGGTGTAGGTCGCGCCGTTGAACTTGTCGTTGCGGTCGGAGAACAGCAGCATGTACCGGTCGAAGAAGTACGCGACCGCCTTGAGCAGCACGAACACACCGGCCACGATGGACAGGTGCGCGCGCGACGGGCCGGACAGCTGGCCGCCGCGGCCCGCGAGGCGGATGCCGCCGAACAGGTAGTGCGACACGACCGCGCCCACGAACGACACCGCGGTCGCGATGAACAGCCACGACAGCAGCCACGTGTAGAAGGGCAGCTTGAAGGCGTAGAACCCGATGTCGTGACCGAACTGCGGGTCGGTCACGCCGAACGGGGTCGCGTTGAGGAACAGCTGGAGCTGCTGCCAGTCGGCCTGCGCCGACGCGCCGGCGATCAGGCCGATGAGGACGGGGATGCCGATCGCGAACAGGCGCATCCGGCGCGACACGACCGCGCGGTACCGCGCCACCGGGTCGTCGGGGCCCGTCACGGGCACGAACACAGGCCGCGTGCGGTAGGCGATGATCAGGTTGATCGCGACGAGGCCGCCCACGAGAAGGCCGATGCCGACGAACAGCCCGAGCCGCGTCAGCAGCACGGTGCTGTACACCTCGCGGAAGTGGACCTCACCGAACCACAGCCAGTTGACGTACGTGCCGAGCAGGCGTGATCCGGTGATCAACCCGACGAGGAGCACGCCGCCGATGATCAGCAGCAGCCTGCTTCGTCGGGACAGTTTGGGCAGTCCGACCGGGGGCCGTGTGGCCACGGTGCACCCTCCAGGTTCGCAGTGTGTCGATAGTCGGCTGGCCGACGTCTTCAATTAGTACGTTCTGTCCAACTCTACGGAGGCCGTGCCGAGTTCCCCGATCGGTCGGCCGATCTCGGCCCTGCCGGTGCTCCTCCGCGTCGTGGGATGCGACCATAACGACCGTGTCAGACATTCATTCGACGGAGAACTCGCCCGTGCTCCTCCGCGCCGTCGCGCGCGAGGTGGAGGAGTTCGTGGCCACGGCGGGCTGGGACCAGGGGCTCCAGCTGTTCGCCCTCGTGCCGACGGCCGAACTGCTCACGCAGCAGCCGGAACTCGCGGGCCAGCTCGACCCGGAGGCATCGCCGCTGACCCCGATCGCGCAGGACGAACTGCCGGACACCGACCTCGCCCAGGCGCTGCTCGGCATCGTCTGGCCGGACGTGGTCGTCGGGTGCGCGCTGGCGCAGGAGATCCTGGTGCTGCCGCCGGAGGCCGAGGAGAAGCTGCGCGCCGAGGAACTGGGCGACGAGGAGGCCCGCGCGTTCGCCGCGGCCCACCCGCAGCGCCGCGAGGCCCGGCTGGTGGCCGCCGTGCTGCGCGACGGCACCGCCGCGTGCGTGCTGCACCTGCGCGGGAACACGGAGATGCCCGACGAGGTCGTGGAGCACCCGGAGCTGGCGCCGAACCTGACCGACGCGCTGCTGGAGACGTTCAAGCCGTAGCCCCGCGCGTTCGCGCTGGGCGAACGCGCGGCGGTCAGCAGCCGGGCGTGTCCTTGCCCGCGACGACCGCCTCGACGGCCTGCACGGCGCCGGTCAGGGTCTCCACCTTGACCAGGCGCAGCCCCTCGGGGGCCTGCTGCTTGGCCTCGACGCAGTTGTCCGCGGGGACGAGGAAGGTCGTGGCGCCGCCTTCCTTCGCGGCCACCATCTTGAACGGGATGCCGCCGATGGGGCCGACCTCGCCCTTCTCGTTGATCTCGCCGGTGCCCGCGATGGACTGGCCGCCGTTGAGCTCGCCGGGCGTCAGCTTGTCCACGATGGACAGCGCGAACAGCAGCCCCGCCGACGGTCCGCCGACCTCGGGCACGCCGATCTTGATCTGGAACGGGGCGTCGGCGCGGTCGACCGCGAGCACGCCGAGGAACCCGGTCGTGCGGTTGTCCGCGCGGCCGAGCGGCACCTTCGACGTCTGCTGCTTGCCGTCGCGGTCGTAGGTGATCTCGATCTCGTCGCCGGGCTTGGTGTTCTCCAGCGCGGCCTTGACGTCGTCGGCCACGCCGATCTGCTTGCCGTTGACGACGCGCAGCCGGTCGTTCGGCTGGAGCACGGCGTCGGCGGCGCTGCCCTTGGTGATCTCGGCGGCGAGCACCTTCACCGGGTACCCGAGGTAGCGCAGCGCGGCGACCTCGGCGCTGGTCTGCGAGTCCTGGAACGCCTTGGTGTTCTGGTCGCGGACCTCGTCCTTGGAGACGCCGGGCTTGAAGAACTCCTCGCGCGGCGCCAGCGCGTACCGGCCGCTCACCCACAGCCCGAGCGCGCCGAACAGGGAGAGGTCGTCGATCAGCGACACCGTGGTCATCGTCAGGTGGCCGCCGGTCGGGAACGTCTCCTGGCCCTCGATGGACACCACGTTCGCGCCGTCGACCTGGCCCAGCGTGTCGTAGGTCGGGCCGGGGCCGAGCGCCACGTACGGCACCCGCGCGAACCCGCCCGCCAGACCGAGCGCGATCACCACGAGGAAGCTGAACACCAGCGTCCACGTCCGGCGGGTCAGGCCCGACCGGTCCGATGGCGGCGGCACCGCGGACGCGACCGGGCCACTCGTCGTTGCGCCGTCGTCGCCCACGACGGTGTCCGTGGTCCCGCCTTCGCTGTGCTCGCTCACGATCCGACAGAGTACGACCACCGCATGTGGATGACGTGACGTCCTCACGCTCGCAGCGAACCTGGGCCGCGCGCCCAGGCGTCCCCGCGTAACGTTAGAGGCATGACTGACCTGCCGTTCGGGTTCGGGCCGTCGGACCCGGACGATGCCAACCGCAAGCCCTCGGACCCCGCCGGGCAGGGCAATCCCTTCGACTTCAACCAGCTCGGCGCGATGCTGAGCCAGCTCGGCGCGATGTTCAGCAACCAGAACGCGTCAGCCGGTCCGGTGAACTACGACCTCGCCAAGCAGATCGCGCTCCAGCAGCTCGCCGGAACCGGCGGCACGGGCATCGGGTTCGCCCCCGACCAGGACAAGGCCGTCACCGACGCCGTGCACCTAGCCGAGATGTGGCTGGACCCGGTGACGTCGCTGCCCGCGGGCACGCGTGCCGTGCAGGGCTGGACCGCTCGCGACTGGGTGGAGCGCACGCTGCCGACGTGGCAGCGCCTGTGCGACCCGGTGGCGCGACGCGTCTCCGGCGCGTGGGTCGAGGCGATGCCCGCCGAGGCCAAGGAAGCCGCCGGACCGCTGCTGTCGATGCTCGGCCAGATGGGCGGCATGGCGTTCGGCTCCCAGCTGGGCGGCGCACTGGCGCAGCTCGGCTCCGAAGTCCTGACCTCGACCGACGTCGGCCTCCCCCTCGGCCCGGAGGGCACGGCGGCGCTGCTCCCGGCGAACATCGAGAAGTTCACCGAGGGCCTGGAGCGCCCGGCCAGCGAGGTCATGGTGTTCCTCGCCGCCCGCGAAGCCGCCCACCAGCGCCTCTTCACCCACGTCCCGTGGCTGCGCCAGCGGCTGCTGGACACGGTCGAGGAGTTCGCCAAGGGCATCAAGGTCGACACCAGCGCCCTGGAGCAGATGGCCGGCCAGATCGACCCGTCGAACCCGGAGAGCATCGAGGAGGTCATGAAGTCGGGGATGCTCGAACCCCAGACGACCCCCGAACAGCAGGCCGCCCTGGCCCGCCTCGAAACCCTCCTGGCCCTCGTCGAGGGCTGGGTCGACGTCGTCGTCTTCGACGCCGTCGGCGAACGCCTCCCCGGCGCGGCCGCCCTCCGCGAAACCCTCCGCCGCCGCAGGGCCAGCGGTGGCCCCGCGGAGCAGACGTTCGCCACCCTCGTGGGCCTGGAACTCCGCCCCCGCCGCCTCCGCGCCGCCTCGGCGCTGTGGAAGCTGGTCGGCGACCAGCACGGCACCGAGGTCCGCGACAGCCTGTGGGAACACCCGGACCTGGTCCCCAGCGCGACCGACCTGGACGACCCGCTGGAGTTCGCCGAACGCCTGGGCAACACCCGCAAGGCCCTGGAAGACCCGATGGCCGAACTGGAACGCACCCTGGCCGAGGAGAAGAAGGCCGAAAAGCCGGACGACAACTCCCCCGAAGCCTGACCCAACACCCCCGCCGAGGCCACCACGCACACCACGTGGTGGCCTCGCCGTTTGTCCGGACCACTCACCCAGCCAGACCCACGTCACCCAGCGACAAGCCACACCCCTTCAGCCAGGACATGCGTCCACCTCGGCACACGCCCCCGCCCACGGCCTGCCACCCGCACCACCCGGCTGCCTTCACCAAGGCCGCGACCTCCCATCCGGCCACCAGCCGCGCCACCAACGGCCTCCATCTGCCCCACCCACACGCAGGCAACAGCCTGACCACCAGCCGTTCCTTCCCCCTCCAGGTCAGGCCACAGCCGCGCGTCGCCCCACACCCACTCGGCCCGCCAGCCTCACCTAGCCGCGAACCACACACCCCTCCTGTGCACATCCACCTCACCGGCCCAAGCCTCACCCCATGCCACGGCGTCCACACCTCTCGCCGATCCGCGGCTGGCCGCGCACGTCGCCGACCACACCATCCGGCTCGCCCTCACCCAGACCTCGGCCCGCACCACGTCCGGCGACAAGCCCAGACTCGCCGCCCACCACACCGGCCCGCCCTCACTCAGGCCCAGCCGCCCACATCCGGCGACAAGCCCACCCAGGCCCGCCACCCCACACTCAGGCGGCCGCACACCACGGCCACCCACTTCACAGGCAGGCCTCACCCAAGCCCACAGCCACCCACCCACAGACCGGCCCTCACCCAGGCCCAGCCTCACGCCACCGGCCCGCCCTCACCCCAGGCCGTGACCCTCCACCTATCCCACGCACTCCCGCTCAGCGCCGCATCCAGCCACCTGGTCAGCCACCCCACCCTCCCGGCTCACCCCAGGCACCAGCCCTCACCCCCAAGTCAGTCCTCCTCGATCCCCAATCCCGCGGCCGCCGAGATCCCCTCCAGGTACCCCATGGCCCGCTCCGACTTCGGGTACCGGTGCACCAGTTCCCAGAAGTCCTTCCCGTGCCCCGGCACCCTCAGGTGCGCCAACTCGTGCACCAGCACGTAGTCCAGCACCCACGACGGCACGTCCCGCAGCCGTTCGCTGACTCGAATCGTGCCCTCGGTGGGCGTGCACGACGCCCACCGCGTCTTCATCGGCGGCACCCAGCGGACGCTCGTCGGCTCCGCCTCGTCGTCCAGGTACCGCGAGGCCAACTCCTCGCAGCGGAGCAGCAGGGCCTCGTCCGACGTGCGCGCCGGCGAACGCCGTCGGGTCTCGCTGCGCTGCAGGCGGCTGAGCATCTCCGCCACCCAGTGTTCTTCCTCGCCCTTGCTCATGCGGGCGGGGAGCAGAACGACAACCGTGTCCCCCTCCCGGTACGCGCTGACCATGCGGCGCCGCCGCGCGCTGCGGCGGACCTCCACACGGGTTTTGGCTACCTGCGGTTCGGCCATGGCTCCCACGGTAAGGCCACCCACCGACAATTCGGGGCCGCCAAGCGGCCGTGAGGGATGACACGGTCGGGGCAGATTCCACCGAAAGGCGGCTGGACACGCGCTGGCGGACATGCAGGCATCCGCACGCGTCCGGAGGTAGCGTGCGGAGCAGGCCCCCGAGAGCGGTGCAGAAAGCCCCGCTCTCACGACGCTGTCGCCGCCCGGCGGATGTCAGCCAAAGCAAGGGAGGAACCCGTGGCCGAGACCTACAACGGCTACTGCGTGAAGTGTCGCGAGAAGCGCGACTTCTCTGGAGAGATCCACGAGAACAACAACCGCAGGATGGCGAAGGGCAAGTGCCCCACGTGCGGCACCACGGTCACCCGAATCCTGGGCAAGGCCAAGGTCTGACGAAACCTGCTGGTGGGCGGCCTGCACGGCGCCCACCAGCACGTTCGTCGACCGCTCGTCAAGACCTCTCGACACGCCCTGTGGACAACTCCGGGGCCTGTGGACAAGCGTTTTGCCCCTGTCGAATCCGGGAGCACGCTGACCCCCGTGACCACCGAAACCGCGGAGCGGGACCTCTCCCGCCGCCCCCGAGTCCTGCCCGGTCTGCCCGTCCTGCTGCGCTGCAAGGGCGAGGTCCAGATCGGCACGGACCCCCGCCACGCCGTCGTCGTGGACGATCTCCCTCCCCCTTTCGTGGATGAGTTGCTGTCTCTCGACGGCCGCCACACGGTCGCTGAACTGGGTGAACGTTTGGCGGCGCGGGACACCGACCCGGCCGAGTTCCTGAGCCTGCTCGACGAGCTCGAGGAGGTCGGTCTGGTCGACGAGATGGTGCCCGTCCCCAGCAGGCTGAGCGCCGAGACGACGAGCCGCGCGCTGCGCACCGGCAGGTCCGGAACGGGGATCGTGGACACCCGCAGCAGGCTCGCGGTCGTCGTCCACGGCAACGGCCGCATCGGCGTCGCCATCGCCTCGATGCTCGCCGCAGCGGGCGTCGGGCGCGTGCACATCGTCGCGTCGGGCCGGGTCGGCCCGGAGGACGTCGGGTCCGGCTACCTGGAGACCGACGTGGGCCGTCCCCGGCGGGACGCCGCCGTCGAAGCCGTCGAACGCGCGTGCGGCGACGTGCGCACGGGGTGGCTGACCAGCACCGGAGCGCCGGACATGGTGGTGCTGACCGACTCGCTGGTGCCGCCGCCGCAACTGCTGAACTCGCTGATGGCCGAGGGCACCCAACACCTGGTCGTGCGGGTGCGCGAGGGCACGGCCGTCGTGGGACCGCTGGTGGTGCCGGGTCGGACGAGTTGCGTGCGGTGCTCCCACCTGCACCGCGCGGACCGCGACGGGGCGTGGCCCGCGGTCGCGACGCAGCTCGCGGACCGGACGCAGCCCGCGGACGTGGCGTCGGCGGCGGTGTGCGCGGCGCTCGCGGTGGGCCAGGTGCTCGCCGCGCTCGACCCCGTCGTGGTGGGCCTGAGCCCGCCGACGACCTGGAACACGGCCCTCGAGGCGCAGCCGCAGCTGGGCGTCGTCGAGCGCGTCGACTGCCCGCCCCACCCCTCCTGCACCTGCGGCAGCGCGAGGGCTTCACGTCCCGCTGTGTAGGTTTCGTGGTGAACAGGCGTTCCACTGCGACTTCGACAACGGGCGGGGGAGAATCACCGGGTGAGCGAGATCCCGCGCAAGGCCGTCCAGCGCACCGCCAAGTTGGCCACCCTCCCGATCGGGGTGGCCGGGCGGGTCGTCGGCGGCTGGGGCAAGCGACTGAGCGGCATGAGTTCCGAGCAGGTCAACGCCGACATGACGGCGAAGACGGCGGAGCAGGTGTTCGCCGTGCTCGGCCAGCTCAAGGGCGGAGCCATGAAGTTCGGCCAGGCCCTGAGCGTGTTCGAGGCCGCGGTGCCGGAGGAGATGGCCGCGCCGTACCGCGAGGCGCTCACCAAGCTCCAGGCGGCGGCGCCCCCGATGCCGACCCGCACGGTCCACCGCGTGCTCGCCGAGCAGCTCGGATCGGCGTGGGCGAAGCGGTTCGTCGAGTTCGACGACGAGCCCGCGGCGTCCGCGAGCATCGGCCAGGTGCACCGCGCGGTGTGGCACGACGGCCGCGAGGTCGCCGTGAAGGTGCAGTACCCCGGTGCCGACGAGGCGCTGAACGCCGACCTCAAGCAACTGCTGCGGTTCAGCAGGCTGGTGCAGGCGATCATGCCCGGCGCCGAGGTGAAACCGCTGCTGGAGGAACTGCGCGACCGGATGGTCGAGGAGCTCGACTACCGGACCGAGGCGGACAACCAGCGGACGTTCGCGAAGGCGTTCGACGGCGACGACCACGTGCTCGTGCCCAAGGTCGTGGCCAGCGCGCCGAAGGTCGTGGTCAGCGAGTGGATCGACGGCACGCCGCTCGCCACGATCATCCGCGAGGGCACGCGCGAGCAGCGCGACCTGGCGGGCAGGCGCTTGTCCGAGTTCCACTTCTCGGCCCCGAGCCGGTCCGGGCTGCTGCACGCCGATCCGCATCCGGGCAACTTCCTGCTCGGCGACGACGGCAGGCTGCGCGCGATCGACTTCGGCGCGTGCGCGCGACTGCCCGACGGCCTGCCGAGGACCCTGGGCGTGATGACCCGGCTCGCGCTGGAGAAGCGTTCCGGCGACCTGCTCGACCTGCTGCGCAGCGAGCACTTCATCCGCCCCGGCACCGAGTTGGCGGGCGAGGACGTCCTCAACTACCTCGGCCCGTTCGTCGAACCGCTGCGCGAGGAGACGTTCAAGTTCACCCGCAAGTGGCTCCAGGGCCAGGCGGAACGGGTGGGCGACCTGCGCAAGCCCGACTCGCGCACCGGCCGCTCCCTCAACCTGCCCCCGCAGTACCTGCTCATCCACCGGGTCACGCTCGGCGCGACCGGCATCCTCTGCCAGCTGGACGCCGAAGTGCCCGCCCGTTCGATCGTCGCCCGCTGGCAGCCAGGCTTCGACGACTGACTTGAGTTATCCACAGGCGGGGTAGTTATCCACAGATCGGAAATTGCCGCTCGCCTGCGGTCGCGCCGTCCCGCACGATCGACACATGACGATCAACGACGGCGTGACCAGCACCTCTGACCTGCTCGAAGCCGGAGTGGCGAGGTACACGATCGAAACCAGGTGCCGCCCAGGCGGCCCTTGGCGTCGCCTGCTGCCCGGCGTCCTCCTGCTCAGCCCAGGAGAACCGACCAGGCGACAACGCCTGCGGGCCGCCCACCTCTACGCGGGCCCGCAGGCGGTCATCACCGGCGTCGACGCCCTCCACGACCGGGGCCTCAACCAGTTGCCCCTGCCTCCGCGCGTCCACGTCCTCCAACAGGCGGACCAACGCCTCAACAACCACGACTTCCTCCTGCTGGAACGCACCTCCAGACGCCCACCGGTAGTCCCCGACGCGGACCTCCCCCTGGCCACCCCAGCCAGAGCGACCCTGGACGCCGCCCGCCGCGAACACCACCCCCTCCGCCTCCACCAACTGCTCGCCGCCGTACTCCGCGCAGGCCTCTGCACCCCCACAGACCTGTTCACCGAACTCGACGCGGGCAGCAAACGCGGCGCGGCCGCCCCCCGAGCCGCGCTACGAAGACTCCTGACCCACTGACCTCCCCACCCTCAACGAAGCGCAGGCAGCCCACCGGCACAGCACGGACTCAGCAGGTATCCACCGCGCCTTGAAAGAGCGCGACCCCGAACACCAAGCCCTGCACCCCCGCAGCGCCCACCACTGTGCGCCTGTACTGCCTCCAGCCCTCGCGGAAGCCGCAGCCTTCGGGGCCACCTCACCTAACTCCGAAGACCGGCAGCCATCGTTTCTCCCTGGTCTGCCGCTGACCACCCTCGGCCGCTGACGTCTCGCAACTCATGCCCGCCCAACACTCCGGGGCGCTTCCACAGCGCGACAACACCGAAAGGGGTTCCCATCAGGTAAAACACGCCATCATCGCGAGCACATCCGCCCGGCAACGCTGGTGGGACGCCGTCTCATCGCGCGCCCAGGTATCCCGCAGCCCAGTCACCCGTGGGGCTGGCGACATCGTCCCTATAAAGAAATAAGGTGGGGCTCTCGCCCGCTACCAGTACTCAGAAGGAAGTTTGGCTTCCAGGTCGCGGACGTGAGCTCGGGCGCAGGTGTGGCAGAGCCAGGTCTGGACGCCTCGGTCGCGGTCGCTGACCCAGGCGAGGCGTTCGGCCGGGTCGGTGACGGTGTCGCGGTTCCTGCCGCAGCGGGAGCAGGTTTCGGTCATCGTCTCTGTCCTGTGTGGACCGTGTTGGTCTGGAGGAAGAAGACGTCTTCGCGCAGGCCGATGTAGTTCGGGTCGCGGGGGTCGAGGAGGGTGCGGACGGCGGTGCGGTCGGCGGGGTGGAGGAGGTCGCCGGTGACGTCGGCGCGCCAGTGGAGCCAGTCTTCGATGGAGTCGCGGACGACCGGCTTCGTGGGGGCCGGGTGGTCGACGGTGTAGCTGAAGGCCGTGACGTCGTGCAGGCCTGCTTCGGTGAGGACGACGTTCCAGCCGGTGGTGAGGCGGACGGCGTTGGGGATCTGGTCGCGCATGCGGGTGAACCACTGGGCGCGGGCAGCGGCCAGGCGGTCTTGCAGGCCGGGCTCGCCGACGCCGAGGTCCCACGGCAGGCAGCGAGTTTCCAGGCCGCCTTCGGCGAGGGCGAACCAGCCGCCGGGTGCGAGGGCGGCGATGAGGTTGAGGGCGCCCTGGCGCTCGTCCGGGAGGTGGTGCAGGACGTTCGAGGCCCACACGAGGTGGGCGGCGGCGGCGAACTCCGTCGGCCGCTCGGTGGCGATGTCGGCCAGCACCGGGCGGACGCGGACCGTGGTGGTCGTGCTGTCCGACTCGTAGCTCGCGGCGGCGCGGGCCGCGGTGGTGGCGGCGTCCAGCAGTTCCGGGACGGCGTCGACCAGCACGACCGTGCCTCCGCCGCGGGCGCACAGGGCTTCGGTGAGGGCGACGCTCATGCCGCCCGCGCCGGAGCCGACGTCGATGACGGTCGGGTTGTCCGGCAGTGCGCGGACGAGTCGCCTGGCGACGACGCGCAGAGCGTCCGCGTGCAGCTCGTCGGCGCGGCGCATCGCGATCAACCGCGAGGGCCAGTCGATTCCGTCGTGCGTGTGTCCGTGCGAGTGTCGTGCCACCTCCGCACCGTACCCATGACTCCGGCCGCTCTCCCGTCGAAATGGGGAGAGCGGCCGGAGTCGCTCGGATCAGAGTTCGCGAGCTGAGCGGAGCGCCCGCTTCTGGGCCCAGCCGGACAGTCGACGCCAACGGTTGGCGACGACCAGCCGGTGGGCCAGTCGTTGGCGTTCAGCGAGATTTTCGGAATCTCGCATTCGGGCACGTGCGAGGTCTTCATGGAGCAACATTCGGCCGATCCCCTGGTTCTTGTGGTCGAGGTGGTGCAGTTCGTCGCTGGTGATTCGGTTCGTGGTCACGCGGCGGCCTCCTGGCTGGTAGCCCCCCGGACGACGGTCGCGGCGGGCGCCGCGGGAACAACAGGTGCGGCGTCCTTGCGAGGACGGCCACGAGGACGCTTGCGCGCGATGACGGCGCCGCGCTCGAAGATCTCGCCACCCCAGACACCCCAAGGCTCGTGGCGAGCCAGTGCTCCGGCGAGGCACTCGGCGATCACGGGGCAGCCGACGCAGAACGTCTTGGCCTTCTCGAGCTCGGCGGGGGCGTCCGCGAACCACAGGTCGGGGTTGTTGGTGCGGCAGGGCAGGTCGAGGCCGGCGTCGGGGGCGGTGTCGATCAGACACGCGACACCCGCTCCGCCGTGGTCGGTGGCCTCGGGGAACGTTCCGCTGGTTATCGGAACGGTTGCGGTCAACATCAGGTGAACTCCTGTCGAGGTACTGCGATGGGGTTGTTTCAGACAGCAAAAAGGCCGCGGTCCCTGTGTGGGTCCGCGGCCTAGGTGAGCCAGGTAGTCCTGACAGTCCTGTGTCAGGTTCTACTTCGCTCGTGCGCGGACGGCGCAGTGATCGAGTTGTTCTCAGTGGTGACGCCGGCAGTGATGACATCCGCAACGTCCACGCCCACAACGGCCGTGTTCGCAGGAGTGCCGCCCGTGTAGACGGTCGGCAGCTGGATCAGCAGGCCTCGCTCGGCGCTCCACGGCTGGGCGTGGCGAACGCGGGCAGACTTCTGCCCCGCAGCGAGTTCCATCGGCGACACGCAAACGACCCCGGCCGAGAGGTGACCGGGCATCGTGAAGAGGTTGAGAGTCTTCACAGTGGTCACCTCCATCAACGGGCTCGTGGTTGGCAAGTCGGTTTCGTTCTCTTCCCCAGTCGGGCACTCCGTGCCCGGCATCAGCAGGTTACGAGGCCTCGTAGGAGGCGTGCAACCGCTTTTTCGAAATCTCTTCCGATCGGATGGATTTTCACCGTTCGCCCTGGACAACGCCCAGTACGTCGGCTCCGAACTTGTCGAGCTTCGAGGCCCCGATGCCGGAGATCGAGACCAGTCCGGCGTTGTCCGCCGGGCGCACTTCGGCGATCGCCACGAGGGTCGCGTCGGTGAACACGACGTAGGACGGGACCTTCAGCTCACGGGCTCGCGCGGCCCGCCAGACCCGCAGCCGCACGAGCAGCTCCTCGTCCACATCGGACGGGCACCTGCCGCACCGGCCGAGCTTGATGGCCTGCGTCCCCACCAGCGTGGACTCGCACACCCGGCACACCGGCGCGGGCCGCTTCTGCAACGGTTCGCGCTTCGCGCCGAGGGCGGCGGGGTGGTCGTCGGGCACGAGGCCGTACATGAACCGGCTGCGCCGCCGGTACTTCCGCCCGCCCGCCGCGCGGGCCAGCGCCCACGACAGCCAGAGGTGTTCCCGCGCGCGGGTGACGCCGACGTACAGGAGCCTGCGCTCCTCCTCGATCGCCGCGTCGTCGCCGTCCGCGTGCATGATCGGCATCGTGCCCTCGACGAGCCCGACGAGGAACACCGCGTCCCACTCCAGGCCCTTGGCGGCGTGCAGCGAGGCGAGCGTCACGCCCTCCACCGTCGGCGGGTGCTGCGCCTCGGCGCGCAGGTCCAGCTCGACGGCGAACCGGGCGAGGTCCGCGCCCTCGACGACGGTCGCCAGTTCCTCGGCCAGCTCGACCAGCGCGAGCAGCGACTCCCACTTCTCCCGCGCGGAACCACCGGCGGGCGGCTCGTCGGACAGGCCGAGCCGAGCGAGCACCTGCCGCACCTGGCTGGGCAGGTCGCCCTCGGGGGGCGTGCGGCTCGCGGTCCGCAGCGCCACCATCGCCTGCCGGACCTCGTTGCGCGCGAAGAACCGCTCGCCGCCGCGCACCTGGTACGGGATGTCCAGCTCGGTCAACGCCTGCTCGAACACCTCGGACTGCGCGTTCACCCGGTACAGGATCGCGATCTCGCTCGCGGACACGCCCTCGGCGAGCAGCTTGCGCACGCGCTGGGCGACCATCGCGGCCTCTTCGGGCTCGTCGCCGAACTCGGTGAACGTCGGCCGCGGCCCGGACGGGCGCTGCCCGATGAGCTGGAGCCGCGAGCCCGCCGGACGACCGCGAGCCCACTTGATGACCTCGTTCGCCAGGCCCACGACCTCCGGCGTCGACCGGTAGTCGCGCTCCAGCCGCACGACGTGCGCCTCGGGGAACCGGCGGCCGAAGTCGAGCAGCGGGCGCGGCGAGGCCCCGGCGAACGAGTAGATGGTCTGGTTGGCGTCGCCGACGACGGTCAGGTCGTCGCGCTGCCCGAGCCACGCGTCCAGCACGCGCTGCTGCAACGGCGTGACGTCCTGGTACTCGTCGACCACGAAGCACCGGTAGCGGTCGCGGAACTCGTCCGCCACGTCGCTGTGCTCCTCCAGCGCGGCGGCCGTGTGCAGCAGCAGGTCGTCGAAGTCGAGCATCTGCGCGCGGTTCTTGAGCTGCTCGTACGCCTGGTAGACGAGGACGAGCTGCTCGGACGGCACCGGCGTGTCCCGGTTCTTGCTCGCCGCGGCCTGCGGGTAGCCCTCCGGCGTGATCAGCGACGCCTTCGACCACTCGATCTCGCTGGCCATGTCCCGCAGCGACTCCGGCGACGTCGGCGCGCCCACCCGGTTCGCGGCCTGCGCGATGAGCCGCAGCTTGCCCTCGACGAGCTGCCACTGGTCGCCGCCGACGACCCGCGGCCAGAAGTAGCGGAGCTGCCGCAGCGCGGCGGCGTGGAACGTGCGGGCCTGCGCGGCCGTCACGCCGAGCGCCCGCAAGCGCGTGCGCATCTCCCCCGCCGCCCGCGCGGTGAACGTGACCGCGAGCACCTGACCAGGGGCGACGTGCCCGCGCTGGACCAGGTAGGCGATGCGGTGGGTGATCGTGCGGGTCTTGCCGGTGCCCGCACCCGCGAGCACGCAGACAGGCCCTCGCGGGGCCTCCACCGCGGCGCGCTGTTCCGGGTCGAGTCCCTCCAGCAGCGGGTCCATGCGGAGCAGTCTCGCAGACAGTCCGGCAACGATTGTGGGAGGCGGTGAACGTGATGTCGTCACAGCCGTATCCTGGTGGGCATGGCTGGTAAGCAGGACAAGGCTGCCAAAGTGGACAAGACGGCTGCCAAGGAGGCGAAGAAGGCGCGGCGCGCGGCTTCTCGCGCCAAGCGCGGGCAGATCTTCGAGGCGTTCAAGATGCAACGCCGCGAGGACAAGGCCCTAGTGCCGCTGATGGCGGGAGCGGTGCTCGGCGCGACGGCGTTGGCGTTCGGCATCGGCTTCATCTTCGACATGCAGTGGGTGTTCCTGCCGATGGGCATCGCGCTCGGCGCGCTGCTGGCGGTGATCATCTTCGGGCGTCGGGTCCAGGCGAACGTCTTCAAGAAGGCGGACGGCCAGCCGGGTGCGGCGGCGTGGGCGTTGGAGAACCTGCGCGGCAAGTGGCGGGTCACGCCCGCCGTCGCGGGGACGACGCAGCTCGACGCGGTGCACCGCGTGATCGGGCGACCCGGTGTCGTGCTGGTCGCCGAAGGCGCTCCGCACCGGGTGAAGGCGCTGCTCGCGCAGGAGAAGAAGCGCGTGTCGCGGGTGATCGGCGAGACGCCGATCTACGACGTGACCGTCGGCTCCGAGGAGGGCCAGCTCCCGCTGCGCAAGTTGCAGGGCTACCTCATGAAGCTGCCGCGCAACATCACGACCGCCCAGGTCGACACGATCGAGGGCAGGCTCGCCGCCCTCGCGAGCCGCGGCGCGGCGCTGCCCAAGGGCCCGATGCCCGCGGGCGCGAAGATGCGCAGCGTCCAACGCACCATGCGCAGGCGCTGAGACCCCACTCACGCGACGAGGCCCCGATCACGATGCGTGATCGGGGCTTTTCGTGCACCGCATTTTTCCACAGCCCATACTTTTTCACTACCAGCACTTTTTCAGAGACTGCAATTTTTCAGGGCCCGCACTTCCAGACGCGGACAGCGCCTTCACGAGCAGGAGTGGTTCACAAGAGCAGCCACGTCACGAGCCGGGCCGGTTCGCACGAGCGGGCTCTTCGCAAGCTGGACCAGGTTCGCGCGAACGGGCCCTTCACGAGCTGGACCAGGTTCGCGCGAACGGGCCCTTCACGAGCTGAACCAGGTTCGCGCGAACGGGCCCTTCACGAGCTGAACCAGGTTCGCACGAGGAGGGTCTTCGTGAGCGCGATCAGGTTCGCGCGAACGTGCACTTCGCGAGCAGGACCAGACTCGCACGAGGAAGGTCTTCGTGAGCAGGATCAGGTTCGCGGGAGCGAGCCCTTCACGAGCCGAACCAGATTCGCACGAGGAGAGCCTTCGTGAGCAGGACCGGGTTCGCGCGAACGTGCACTTCGCGAGCAGGACCGGTTCGTGTGAGCAAGCTTTTCGCGAGTTGGGCCAAGCTCTTGCCCGAGGGTTGCCAAGATCCTCCGGCCGAGGATCTCAGCGGGTCTTCGTGGGTCTCAGCGGACCCGGATCACCACGGTGTTGCTCGCCTTGTCGTGCAGGCAGCGGCCGTCGGCGTCCCAGATCACAGCGGGGATGACCAGGAAGATCAGCCCGGTGCGCAGCGCGGCCCTCGGCAGGCCGACCAGTGGTGAGCCGTCCAGTCGCGCCACCCGGAGGCCGAAGATCGCGTGGCCGGGGGTGAAGCCGAAGAACGCGACGGCGACGATCGTGATCGCGAACCAGGACAGCAGGCTCCAGTTGCGCGGCAGGTCGGGGTAGGTGAACAGGCCCGCCACGCCCGCTGCCAGCAGGAAGTCGGTGAGGATCGCGAACGCGCGGCGACCGCTGGACGCGATCGAGCCGGGGCCGGTCTGCGGCAGCCCGAGGCGTTCACCCTTGAAGCGCTGGCCGGTCCCGTCGCCGGAATCCGCTCCCGGCTCCAGGACGCTGCGCGGGCCCGAAAGCCACGAACCGGTCCATTTGCTCACACCTACAGAGTAGTGCCGTGCTCACTCGGTGAGTACCGGCAGGTCGGCTTGCCCCCGGTGCGTGCCCCGTTAACACTGGCGAAACATCAGAGTGACGGCTGGGCAACACCGGCGACATAGCGTCACCCTCGATGGCCGGCCGCGATCCCGTGACGGCGTACAACCGCGCCCCGCTCAGGGTCGACAGGGCTAGCGGACAGCACAGCACTCAAGACGTGAGGAGTCGACGAGGGTGTTCAAGAATTCCGACGAGGTCCTGAAGTACATCTCCGACGAAGGCGTGAAGTTCGTCGACGTGCGGTTCAGCGACCTTCCCGGCGTGATGCAGCACTTCACGCTCCCGGTGTCGGCCTTCGACGCGGACGCGATCGCGGAGGGCTTGGCGTTCGACGGTTCCTCGGTCCGGGGCTTCCAGTCGATCCACGAGTCGGACATGCTGCTGCTGCCCGACCTCGCCACGTCTCGCCTCGACCCGTACCGGATCGAGAAGACGCTGATCATCAACTTCTTCGTGCACGACCCGTTCACCCGCGAGGCGTACAGCCGCGACCCGCGCAACATCGCGCGCAAGGCCGAGCAGTACCTGGCCGAGTCCGGCATCGCCGACACCGCGTTCTTCGGTTCCGAGGCCGAGTTCTACATCTTCGACTCGATCCGGTTCGAGAACAAGGAGAACAAGTCGTTCCACGAGATCGACTCGATCTCCGGCTGGTGGAACACCGGCCGTGAGGAAGAGGGCGGCAACAAGGGCTACAAGGTCAAGTACAAGGGCGGCTACTTCCCCGTCAGCCCGACCGACCACTACGCCGACCTGCGCGACAAGATGGTCCTCGACCTGGAGGCCTCGGGCTTCTCCGTCGAGCGCGCGCACCACGAGGTGGGCACCGCGGGCCAGGCCGAGATCAACTACAGGTTCAACACGCTGCTGCACGCGGCCGACGACCTGCAGTTCTTCAAGTACATCATCAAGAACCGCGCCCACGCCGAGGGCAAGACGGTCACGTTCATGCCCAAGCCGCTGTTCGGTGACAACGGCTCCGGCATGCACACGCACCAGTCGCTGTGGAAGGACGGCGCGCCGCTGTTCCACGACGAGTCCGGCTACGCCGGCCTGTCGGACACGGCCCGCCACTACATCGGCGGCATCCTGCACCACGCGCCGTCGCTGCTGGCGTTCACCAACCCCACGGTGAACTCCTACCACCGCCTGGTCCCCGGCTACGAGGCCCCGGTCAGCCTGGTCTACTCCCAGCGCAACCGCTCGGCGTGCGTCCGCATCCCGATCACGGGCAACAACCCGAAGGCCAAGCGCATCGAGTTCCGCTGCCCCGACTCGTCGGGCAACCCGTACCTGGCCTTCGCCGCCATGATGATGGCGGGCCTGGACGGCGTGAAGAACAAGATCGAGCCCCCGGCCCCGATCGACAAGGACCTCTACGAGCTCCCGCCCGAGGAGGCCAAGGACGTCAAGCAGGTCCCGGCCACGCTCGACGCCGTGCTCAACAGCCTCGAGGCCGACCACGAGTTCCTCCTCGAGGGCGGCGTCTTCACGCCGGACCTCATCGAGACCTGGATCGCCCTCAAGCGCGAACACGAGATCGACCCGCTCCGCCTCCGCCCGCACCCGTACGAGTTCGCTCTGTACTACGACGTGTGACGCGTAGCTGAACGTCTGAGGGCCCCGTGCGATCCGCACGGGGCCCTCAGACGTTTCCGGCCGCGGCTCCGGATGGCCAGGTCGCAGGAGACACCCGACGGCGGCCACCAGGAGGACGCAGGACACCGACAGCTCGTCAGGTCCGGACCGCCGTCGGCCGACATGATCCTTTCGGGCAAGGTACCGGTCGCAACAATCCGTGAATCCCCCACGAAGAATCCTCGTTGTCCGAAACTCCACCGCTTGGAGGAATTCGTCCGGAAATGGCGAAAGCCCCCGAACCCGTGTTCGAGGGCTTTCGTGGATCGAGTGGTCTAGTGGTCTAGCGGGGGATCTCGATGCCGGGTACCGCTACCGCGCCGCCGGTCGGGGCTAGGGAGCCGGTGATGCCGTTGAAGGCGATGTCGATCGTCTTCGCGGTCTTGCCGATGTTCTGGTCGAGTTCCACGGTGCCGGTGATGCTGGCGCCCTTGGCGATGCTCACCGGCCACTTGCTGGTGGCGAGGGAGGCGCCGTACTCGCGCTTCTGGTCGTCCACGGCCTTGAACGGGCCGAGGGGGAGGTCCATCTTGGCGGTGCTGGCGTTGACGGCCGTGATGGACAGCTTGACGCGTCCGCCCTGGTTCTCGACCTTGGTGACCTCGACGGTCAGCAGGCCTCTCGCCTGCTTGAACGAGCCGGTGACGACCTTGGTCTCGGCGCTGGGGGTGGTGGAGGTCTCCGAGGACTCGGCGGTGGTGGAGCCGAGTGCGCCGTTGAGGCCGCCCTGGCCGCTCGGGGTCTCGCTGGTCGCGGACGGGGCTTGTCCCGTGGTGTCCCTCAGGTTGACGCTCAACGCGCCTACCCCGACCGTGCCCGCGGTGACCGCCTGGATGACGCCCAGGAGCACGAGCACTCCGAGCATGACCAGGCTAATCTTGAGGACCGTGTTGGTCTTCCTGAGGTGTTGGATCTCGTCGTCCATGACGTCCTTCGTCCGGGCGCGCGGCGTACTAACGTGAATGTGTCTCCGTTGAACCGAGTCAGTCTTGACATGAACAACGGCCGACGTCAATGCGAACGGGCATTTCGTTCACACTATTCGACGCTCTGTGAGCAAATCCGAACGCACCGTCGTAGACCGGGTGGTCTCGCGTCCAACCGGCGGAACATCCGGTGAACGGCGCGGGGCTGGCCGCGCGGGGCCCGGACCCGCGAGTTAGGGTCGCGCGGTGTCTGATGACGTAGCCGAATTCCACGCCCCGCAGTTGCTCTCCACCCAGATCGTCGAGACCGCGGCCGAGGCCGTCGAGGCGGTGCTCGCGGCCGACACTCTCGACCTGGGTGTCCGCGTCTACAACCGCCTCGTCCCCGACGACGACTCCGACGACACGCTGGTCGAGGAGTGGGTCATCGAGATCTACACCAACGCCCCGGCCGTCGACCCCGATGACGACGAGGACGACGACGCCCCCGCCGAAGACTGATCCACCGAACCACCCGCTGGGCCCCGTGGGATCCGCACGGGGC
>NZ_JBHYHC010000001.1:250279-270220 GCF_042738955.1 Umezawaea sp. NPDC059074 | reverse complement strand
GAGATCAACAACAACTAACTCGAGGTGCTCGGCAGCCTGCCAGGTACGTCCAAGCGGTTGACGTCGTCGACCGCGGGCTCGTTGAACGGCCCGATCGGGCCGCACCGCCGGTGGGTGTGGGCGAAGTCCGACCTCGGCGAGGTCAAGCAGATCCGCAAGGCCGTCGGCGGCACCGTGAACGACGTCATCCTCACCGCCATCACGCACGGGTTCCGCGAGCTGCTGGCCAAGCGCGGTGAGCTGGTCGACGGCCAGGTCGTCCGCACGATGGTGCCGGTGTCGATGCGCGCGGCCGACGAGCACGACCGGTTGAACAACCGGGTCAGCGCGGTGCTGGTGAACCTGCCGGTCAGCACGCTGGACCCGCTGGAGCGGCTCGCCTCGATCCGCGAGCAGATGGACGACCTCAAGGGCAGCCGCCAGGCGGCGGGCGCGGACGTGCTGACGAAAGCGGGCGACTTCGCCGCGCCGACGCTGCTCGCGCTCGGGTCGCGCACGGCGATGCGGTTCCCGCAGCAGCTCCTCCAGACCGTGACGACGAACGTGCCGGGCCCGCGCGTGCCGCTGTACATGCTGGGCAGGCGCCTGGAGGACATCTACCCGTACGTGCCGATCGCCAGCACGATGCGGATCTCCATCGGCATCTTCTCCTACCTCGACCAGATCACGTTCGGCATCAACGCGGACTTCGACGGCGTGCCGGACGTGCAGGTGCTGGCCGACGGCATCCGGGCGGGCTTCGACGAGCTGCTGGCCGTCGCGGCGGCTCCCGCGGAGTGATACCCGGCCTGGTCCAGACCGTCCTGCACCTCGCGACCCGACCGCTGACCGACCGGCGCGTGACCGTGCGCGTCGGGGACGCCGACGCGTCGATGACGGTCGCCGACGTCGCCTGCTCGGTCGGCGCGCTCGGGTTGGCGCTCGGCCAGTTCGACGACGTCCGGGTCGTCGTCGAGGACGTGGAGTGGAACGGGCGCACGGCCAGGCGACTCGCGGTGACCTGCACGAACGTGCACGTGAACCCCGGTCCGACGCTGGTGGCCGAGCCGGTCGAGGTCGAGCTGGCGCTGGGCCCGCAGGACGTCGACCGGCTCGACCTCGGCGCGGACGGCGTGCTGCGCTGGGGGGTCGTGCCGCTGGTGCCGTTCGTGGAGGACGGCGAGCTGTGGGTGCGCACCGGGTTCCTGCCGCTGCGCAGGCAGGTCCCGGTGCCGCCGCTGCCCGGCGGGCTCCGGTTGACCGGGGTCCGCACGGGCGACCGCGAGGTCGTGCTGACGGCCCGGTCCGAGCGGTGGCGGGAACGCGTGCCGCTCGGCAGGCTCGCCCGCCTGCTCCGGTCAGCCTGAGCCGAGACCCCAGTCCAGCAGCCGGTCCGCGACGACCTCGGGGATCTCGATCTGCGGCACGTGCCCGATGCCCTCGAAGACGTCGAACCGCCAGTGCGGGAACCGCGCGGCCGTGGCCTTCGCCGACCCGATCGGGACCAGCCGGTCCTGGTCGCCGGACATCAGGAACACCGGCACCTTGATGTTGGCCATGGCCCGCCAGTAGCCGCCGCGGCGGGCGTTGACGACGACGAGCGACTTGGCCGCGGCCAGGAACGCCTCGTCGAGGCCGGGCACCTCGGCGCGCTGCTCGACCAGGCTCATCGACGCCAGGATCAGCTCCTCGGGCACGGCGTTCGCGTCCGCGCACACCAGGTTCATCACCCGCTTCACCTGCTCGCGCGGCGTCTGGCCCGCGCGGGCCTTGGCCAGCACCCGCTCGCCGACGCCCGGCAGCGCGTAGAGGAAGAACGTCGACATCACCAGCGGGTCCGGCCGCACGCCGAAGACCAGCGGCAGCGCCGGGTCGACCAGCGCCAGCGCGGACACCGTGTCCGGGTTCGCGGCGGTGTGCAGGATGGAGATCATCCCGCCCATCGAGTTGCCGACCAGCACGACCGGCGTCCCGACCACCTCGCGCAGGAACCGGTCCAGCAGCCGCGCGTTCGCCGCGACCGTCGTCCGCCGCCCCTCGGGGTGCGTGAGCCCGAACCCGGCCAGGTCCACGGCCACGACGTGCGCGTGCTCCTTGAGGCGCGGCGCGAGCAGGCACCAGTTCAGGTGCGACCCGCCGAGGCCGTGCACCAGCACGACGGTCGGCGCGCCCTCGTCGTCCGGACCGCCGAAGTCGACGTAGTGCACCGGCCCGTCGAGATCGGCATAACGGCTGGTCCCGCCCCAGTTCGCCACGCTCATCGCAGTCATACCGACCAGTATGTCGGTTAGGGCTACCGTTCGGTAGTCGACGGCCTAGAGGGTCTCCACCGGCGGTCCGCCGGGAGCGCCGTACAGGCCGGGGCCGTCGATCTTCACCGTGTCGAGGAACGCCGTGGACGCGGTGTGCGAGTCGGCGATCAACTCGGCGGTGCGGCTGAAGTCCAGTGGGGTCAGCCGCTGGACCGGCGGTCCGGGCAGGTAGAGCACGGGGACGTCGGCCGAGGCGAGTTCGGCCTCCAGGACGGCCTGGTTGCGCGTGCTCAGCGTGGCCCAGAACAGCAGGGTCTCGGCGAGCGTCTCCGGCACGGTGGGCAGGTGGCCGGGGAACGCGCAGTCCAGCACCACCAACGACTTCGCGCCCATCGCGAGGGCCTGGCGGATCGGCACGTTCGCCAGCACACCGCCGTCGTAGAGCACCCGGCCGTCGAGGTGGACCGGCGGGTAGACGCCGGGGATGGCGCTGCTGGCCAGGATCGCGGGCACCAGCGGGCCGGTGCGGATCAGCACGGGCTGACCGGTCGTGGAGTCCACGGCGACGGCCCCGAACGGCAGCCGCAGGTCGGCGAAGTCGTCGACACCGCCCAGGCCGTGCTCGATCACCGAGGCCAAGCCGGTGTTGGGGAACAGGAACTTCTTGTGCGCGCGCAACGTCCGCAACTGGGCGATCGGGCCGCCGGGGAACACCGCCTGGCGGGTCATGCGCTCCCAGATCGACGTCAGCCGCTCCGGGGCCTTGTCCGGGTCGAGCGCGAGCAACGACCCGTTGACCGACCCGACGGACGTGCCGACGACGAGGTCGGGCGTGATGTCGTGCTCGGCGAGCGCGCGCAGCATGCCGACCTGGCCCGCGCCGAGGCTGCCGCCACCACCGAGCACGAACCCGACGGGACCGGGAAGGCTGATCACCGCTCGAACACTAGCCGCTGCTCCGCGGACCGCGACTCGGCCGCGGAGTGCCGGTTCCGCACCGCCGAACGCGCGCTCCGGTGGCCAGTAGTCGCCACGCGGAGTGGTGAACCGGTCACGGGCGGTCCGGCGTAGTGGGGCTTGGGATCGGCCGATCCCGTCGACAGGTTCCGCCGCCACGGACCCCTTCACCACAGGAGCAGATGTGCGCAGGAACAACGTCATCGCCGGCCTCGTCCTGACCGCGGGCGCGCTCGCCGCGTTCGCCACGCCCGCCAGCGCGGGCCAGTGGCACCCGAACCCCGGTTGCGCGCGGGACATCTCGTCGGCGACCACCCAGCTCGGGTTGCTCGACTACAACCTCGAGGTCCTGCACTTCACCCACTACACCACGCCCGCCGACCTCGTGAGCGGCCAGATCGACGACACCGTCACCGCCACCAACACCACGAACTGCGCCCCGCTCGCACGGGTGCAGGTCCTGTTCCGCGCCGCCGAGGCGAAGCTGCACGACGGTCTGGCCATCGCCAGGGCGGGCGGCTCCGACGCGGCGATCGTGGAGCAGACGAACCAGGCCATCGCGCTGTACGACCGTGCCGAGGCGATCGCGGGCTGAGCGCACACCTTCCCCGGACGGCGCGGGCCGTCCGGGGAGGGGCGCTAGTCGAGCGCGACGGACAGCGCGGTCTCGCGGTGGGCGTCGTGCTCCTCCAGGCGGGCCACCAGGGAGGCTCGGATGTCCTCGTAGGTGTCCGGGCCGAGGGGCAGCCGGAGCGGGACCTCCCCGCTGTCGACGAGGTCCACGATGGCCGCCGCGATCTTCGCCGGGTCGTTGGCCAGGGGGAACGCGCCGGACGCGATGGCACGGCGGACGTCACCGGCCGGGCCCGCGTCGTACTCGGGCATGATCGGCGCGGTGGCCAGCGCGGCCCCGAAACCCGTCGGCGACGCCCCCGGCTCGACGATCGTCATGCCGATGCCGAACGGCGCGATCTCCTGCGCGACGGTCTGGCAGAAGCCCTCCACGCCCCACTTCGACGCGTGGTAGTAGCCGAAGTTCGGGTACGTCGTCTGCCCGCCCGCCGTGGAGATCTGCAGGATCCGCCCGTGGCCCTGGGCGCGCAGGTGCGGCAGCGCGGCCCGGACGACGGAGATCGACCCGATCAGGTTGGTGTCGACGACCTGCCGGATCTGCTCGTCGGTGGCCTCCTCCACGGCGGCGAACACCGCGTACCCGGCGTTGTTGACGACCACGTCGACCGTGCCGAGGTCCGCGAACGCCGCGTCCACGACCATCCGCACCTCGGCCGAGTCCGTCACGTCCATGCGGCGCACCCACAGCCGGTCGCCGTGCTCCGCGCGCAGGTCGTCGAGCGCCTCGGGACGCCGCAGCGTCGCCGCCACCCGGTCGCCGCGCTCCAGCAGCCGCCGCGTGAGCAGCAGGCCGAAACCCGACGAGGTGCCGGTGATGAACCAGGTCTTGCTCGCTCGTCCGCTCATGCCGTCGACGCTACGAGTTCGAGGCGGCTCGAAGTCAACGCTCCTACAGTGGGGTCATGACCACTGCCTCCGGAACGACGTCGACGATCGGCGAGGTCAGCGCCCGAACCGGCCTGTCGACGCACACCCTGCGGTTCTACGAGCAGGAGGGCCTGTTCGTGGAACCCGTGCGGCGCAACTCCGCGGGCCGCCGCGTCTTCACCGAGCAGGAGGTCGGCTGGCTGCGCGTGTGCACCAAGCTCCGCGCCTCCGGCATGCCGCTGGCCGACATCCGCCGCTACGCCGACCTGGTCCGCGAGGGCGAGGGCACCGAGGCCGCCCGCCTGGACCTGCTCCGCGCCCACGAGGCCGCCGTGACCAGGCAGGTCGCCGACCTGAACGACGCCCTCGCGGTGATCAAGGGCAAGGTCGCCCTCTACGAGGAGCACTTGGCCGCGGGGACGGCCGACGCGCTCTGGCGCGACGGCCCCACCTGCGCGCCCTAGCGCGGTAACCGGTCACTGCAGGTCGATCACCTTGATCCGACCAGGAGCCGTCGTCTGGTTGAGCTTGATGGCCCCGTTCGGTCGATCCAGCGTGAAGTCCTTACCGGCCAGCACCGATCCGACCAACTGCGGCCCCATCTCGTCGCCTGCCGAGCCATGCGCCACCGCGACCGCCTTGGCCACGAACCCAAAGGCGTCTGCCCCGGTGCCGAGATCGCTCGCGGCAGGATCGCCCGCGAGCGAGGTCATCCGGATGTCCGCCCAGCCGTACTTGGTGAGTGCCCCGGACGCCGCGGAGACGACCAGTCCAGGACCCGCGAGCAGGCGGATCCTCTTGGCCGGCCCAGAGCACTCGGGGAACCGCGACGCTGTCTCCAGCAGGACGATGATGTCGTCGGCACGTCCCGCGAGGACCGGGACGACCCGGTCGGCGTTGGTGCACAACGCCTTGACGCGATTGTCATCCAGTTGGGACGGTTTGCTCCCCACCATCACGATGTCGTCGGAGCCGCCGATCCCGCGGGCAACGAGTTCTTGCCGCAGTTCGCCGCTGAAGTAGGAGTCGGTCGGGTCGTAGACGATCGCAGAGCCATCGTGGGGCTTCTTGTCGATCCACTCCTCGATCGAGTCAGCGAATGCGGAGTTCATCGGGGCAGCCAAGAACATCGCGTTCCCCTCCACCATGCGCTTGCCGTACACGCTGGCACCGACCACCGGGATTTCCGCGAACTCGGTCGCGAGCTTGTCCCGGACCACCTTTTGGGAAGCCTCCAGGCTCTGCGAGATCCCGATGACCCCGGCAAGTCCGCCCCGACCGGTCTTGGGGCGCTCCGCGATCCGGTCGGCCACCCATGCCCCGTCGCCGAAGTGGTCGCCGCTGTTGGCGAGCACAAGCTTGATCGGGACAAGCGACGAGTCCTTCTCCGCCTTGCCGTTGTGCTCCGCCTGCGCCGCGATCGCGCCTTCGAGCTGCCACAGCGCGTTCGCGGGCGCGGTGACACCCGGCAGCAGACCGGGCCGGGTCAACGGGCCGAAGAAGACGACCTCGCGGTAGTAGCGGGGTTTAGTGCCCTGCCCGTCCACCTCGTTGAGCCGGTCGACCATCGCGTTGTTCACGTCGGCCCGCTCCGCCAGCTCCCGCAGCCTGGTCCCACCGGGGCCCGTGTCGAAGTCGCACTCGCTCTCGACCACGCCGACGCGTTCACCCAGGTCGTTGACCTTCGTGTCCGCGCACCCGCCGAGCAGCAACCGGAAAGTCACCAGGCCCGCGACCAGCGCGACGACGAGCAGCGAGGCCACCAGGGGCGTGTACGCCGATACCGGGCCGGGAACGCGGGGCACGACCCGCAGGTGCGCGCCCAGCCAGTTGGCCGCCCGGACGTCGGTGGTCGCGCCGCTCGCCAGTTCCACCGGCAGCCACGGCGCCGAGGGCGGCGGGTCGCTGTCGACGAACGAGCGCAGCGCCGCGGCGGTGTCGGCCGGGGTTCTCGGCTCTCCCGCCTTGTCCTCGACGTCGGACGGCGGCAGCGCCGCGATCACCAGCAGCGGGGCCACTGGCCAGTCCCCGGTCGTCTCGACGAACAGGTCGACGAGGGTCGCGGCGAGCGGGTCGGTGCCGTCCAGCAGCAGGACCGGCGTCCAACGGCGACGCCTGCGCCACGGCAGGAACCTCGCGCGGCGGGTGAGCTGGAGCAGATCGCGCAGGAGCGCCTCGAACAGGATCCGGCGGCGCAGGCTGGACACGTCCGGCAGGCCTGTTCCGGGCAGCAACCACGTGGCCTGGTCGAGGAAGTCGGCGTGCAGCCCGTTGGCCTTCGCGACCCGCGGACCGAACCAGCGCAGCCAACGGCCGTCGAGGCTCCTGTCGAACCACCACCGCGTCGGGCCCACCAGCAGCGCGCTCAGCACCAGGCCGACGAGCTTGGTCGGGTACTCCGCCGCCGCGGCCGTGCGGTGCGCCCAGGACAGCACCGGCCGCCGGGCCGCCCAGCGCGCGTGGAGCCGGTCGGCCAGTTCGACCCGGCCGTGCTCCGCGCCCACGACACCGATCTCCTCGGCCTCCTCGACGACGTCGAGGAGGAGGGTGAACCGCCGGGTGCGCCACCGCTTGCCCGCGCCCGCGGGGATCGTCGACCGGAACTGGCTCGCCAGCTGGTCGAGCAGCGTGACGTCCGGCTGCTCGTGGCCCCTGGCCAGGGCGAGCATGGTCTCGTTGGAGTGGGCGTGCGGCACCAGGCTGCGGTGGCGGATGTCGGACAGCCGCTCCCGGTAGCCGTCGAGGAACGCGCGGGCGTCGTCCCGCGGCGTCGACGTGGTGACGACCACCAGAGGCGGGAGGTGCGGCCGGGACGACACGACGTCGTCCAGCAGCGAGACCACGTCCTGCGTGCCGGGTAACGGCTTGATCATTCCTGTACCCCTCGGAAGGCGACTCGACGTAGTGGGACGTCTTCCGAGGGGGGACTTTCGTTACTCCATCCGCAGTAATCGGATACGGGGAGTGACAGTTCTAGGACACTTTCTTCTTCGGCGTCACGGCCACCCAGAGGGCTCGCAGCAGCGTGCTGGGGCGGGCGAGGGCCGATGGTGGCGCGAGCATCGTGGTGACCTCGGACATCCGCGCCGCGACCACCGGGTCGGTCGCGGAGGCCTTGAACACCAGGCCGGCGATCCGCTTGATGATCGCGTAGCCGCGCGGGTACGGGCCGTCGACGTGCGGGAGTGACAGGTCGGCGAAGGTGGAGACCTGCCAGGCCGCGTCGACCACGACCTTCACGTCCTCGAAGTACGTGGTGGCGGGCTTGCCGAGGTCGGGGTTGGAGCGCAGGTAGGCCGACAGGCAGGAGGCGTGCAGGGTCGCGGACGTCATGCCCTGGCCGTAGACCGGGTTGAACGAGGCGACGGCGTCGCCCGCGGCCACCACGCCTGCGGGCAGGCGGTCGAGCAGGTGGTAGTCGCGGCGCCTGCTGTCGGCCTGGTGGTAGGTCACGACGTCGCCGATCATCTCGCCGTTCTCGGCGATGTCGCCGTAGATCGACGGGAAGTCGCGGCGGCAGCGGGTCTTGTAGTCCTCGACGTCGCGGGTCGGGCGGTCCTCGTCGTAACCGGAGATCAGCATGATCCACCGGTCGCCCTCGACGCTGTTGATGCCCGCGATCCGGGCGATCTTCCCCTTCTCCGGCACGGAGTCCGAAGTGGACACCGAGATCCAGGTGTCGCTCACGGCCTCGTCGCGCTTGAACAACGCGGTGGCGTAGTTGAGCTTGATGGGCATCCGCCGCATCGGCGGGCGCTGCCAGCCGTTCTCCTCCAGCCAGTCGCCCAGCTTGCTGGACCGGCCCATGCCGTCCACGACGAGGTCCGCGCTCTCGACCACGGGCTCGGACGCGCCCTCGGGGACGTAGCGGGCGCCGATGACCCGGTCACCGTCGAACACCAGGCCGTGCGCGCGACCGACGACGAACTTGATGTTGGGCACGGCCTCGGTGCGCTCCCGCACCAGGCCCTCCAGGAACGGGCGGGTGCTGACCAGCGCCGGGTCCATCATCACCGGCGGGCCGATCCGGCGTTCGCCGTTGCTGTAGAACTTCACGCCGTCGCGCGGCGGGACGACCGCGCCCGCCTCGACCGCGGCCTTGGAGAAGCCGGGGAACCAGCGGTCGAGCTGCACGTTGCCCGCGGGCAGCAGGGCGTGGACCTGGCTGCCCTGCGGCACGCCGGGGCGCGGCTCGCCGTCCGCGTCGCTGCCGTCGCGCTCGACGACCAGCACCTCGTCGGCGTGGTCGCTGAGGACCCGCGCCGCCAGCAGCCCGGCCATGCTCCCGCCGAGCACGACGGCCCGGCGCATGATCACGTCGGTGCGGGCGGGCGGCACGGGTGTGCCGATCTCGGCGAACTTCCGGGCGGATGTGGACGGCACTGGTCGCTCCTTGAGAGGTAAACGTGAGACTTTCTCCGCTTATCCAACCGCGCCGCGCCCCCCGACGCCCAGCACTCCCCCCTTCGATGAGCCGATCGGGCTAATCGCCGTCCACCAGCAGGCGGCGGACGGCGGCGACCCGGTCGTCCGTGATCCGCGCGCCGATCCGGGTGCCGGGCACGAGGTACGCGACGTGGAACGCGCCCGCGTAGTTGTGCAGCTCCGTCGGCACGCCCGCCCGCATCAGCGCCAGCGCGTACTCCAGCCCCTCGTCGCGGGTCGGGTCCACCTGGTAGGAGGTGACGAACGCGGGCGGCAGCCCGACCAGGTCCTCGACCGCCGCCCGAGCGGGCGCCGCGTACAGGGGCACGTCGGGCGACCCCGGTTCCGCGGTGCCGCGCAGGTAGTAGGCCCAGCTGTGGACGGAGTTGCGCGGCTGCCACACCGGCGCGTCCACCAGCGTGCGGATCGAGTGCGTCGCGAGCCGGTCGTCGATCGTGGGGGCGTCGAGGAACTGGGCGCGCAGCCGGGGTCCGCCCCGGTCGCGCGCCAGCAGCGCCAGCGCCGCGGCGAGCCCGCCCCCGGCGCTCTCCCCCAGCACCCCGACGCGGTCGACGTCCACGCCCAGACCCGCCGCGGCAGGCCCGGTGAGCCACGTCAGCGCCGCGTAGGCGTCGTGCAGCGCGGCCGGGTACGGGTGTTCGGGCGCCAGCCGGTAGGACACCGCCAGCACCGCCACGCCCGCCCGGTCGGCCAGCAGCCGCGCGCCGTGGTCGACCCGGTCGATCGAGCCCATCACGTACGCGCCGCCGAAGAGGTGGATCAGCGCGGGGACCGGCCCGTCCGCGGGCGCGTAGAGCCTGCCCACGACGTCGGGGTCGGCCTCGTGGCCGGGGATCACGACGTCGGTGACCACGAGCTTCCGCGCGGACTCGTACTCGGGGCCGGGGACCTGGCGGACGACGGCGCGCGCCGCGTCGAGGTCGGCGAGGTCCAGGCGGGGGAACAGGTCCGCGACGGCGGCCAGTTCCGGATCGAGGTGGTGCTCCACGGTCCGCGACCTCTCGTGTCGACGATGGGGACCTCACCACCACTACGCGCCCGTCCCCGCCGACACGCGGCCGCGGCGGGCATCGGGCATCTTGTCGCCGAGGCCGTTGCGCCCAATGGCCTAACCCGCCGCCTCCCGGATCGCGGCACCCGAGCGACCGCGGGGGCGTGAGGCCGGGCACAATGCCTGACCGTGACGACTTCCATTGACCAGAGGATCGCCGACGAGCTCGGGGTACGCGCGGGGCAGGTCACAGCGGCCGTCGAGCTGCTCGACGGCGGAGCCACCGTGCCGTTCATCGCCCGCTACCGCAAGGAAGTGACCGGCACCCTCGACGACACCCAGCTCCGCACGCTGGAGGAGCGCCTCGGCTACCTCCGCGAACTGGAGGAGCGCCGGGTCGCGGTGATCGACTCGGTCCGCTCCCAGGGCAAGCTGGACGACGCGCTGCACGCGCAGCTCCTCGCCGCCGACTCCAAGGCGCGGCTGGAGGACCTGTACCTGCCGTTCAAGCCGAAGCGGCGCACCAAGGCGCAGATCGCCCGCGAGCAGGGCCTGGAGCCGCTGGCCGACCAGCTCATCGGCGACCCGTCGCACAACCCGCAGGAGCTCGCCGCGGGCTTCGTGACCGAGGAGGTCGCGGACGTGGCGGCGGCGCTGGCGGGCGCGCGGGCGATCCTGGTCGAGCGGTTCGGCGAGGACGGCGACCTGATCGGCGAGCTGCGCGAGCGGATGTGGACCCGCGGTCGCCTGGTCTCCAAGCTGCGCGACGGCAAGGAGGAGGACGGCGCGAAGTTCTCCGACTACTTCGACTTCTCCGAGCCGTTCACCAAGCTGCCGTCGCACCGGATCCTGGCGATGCTGCGCGGCGAGAAGGAAGAGGCGCTCGACCTCGCGCTGGAGCCCGAGGAGGCTCCCGAGGAGGGCCCGACCAGCTACGAGGTCCGGATCGCGCAGCGGTTCGGCGTCGCGGACCAGGGCCGCCCGGCCGACCGCTGGCTGACCGACACCGTGCGCTGGGCGTGGCGCACCCGCATCCTCATCCACCTCGGCATCGACCTGCGGTCGCGGCTGCGCCAGTTCGCCGAGGACGAGGCCGTGCGCGTGTTCGCGTCGAACCTGCGCGACCTGCTGCTCGCCGCCCCGGCGGGCACCCGCGCCACGATGGGGCTCGACCCCGGTTTCCGCACCGGCGTGAAGGTCGCCGTGGTCGACGCGACCGGCAAGGTCGTGGCGCACGAGACGATCTACCCGCACGTGCCCGCGAACAAGTGGGACCAGTCGATCCACACCCTCGCGGCGCTGGCGAAGAAGCACGACGTCGAGCTGATCGCGATCGGCAACGGCACCGCCTCCCGCGAGACCGACAAGCTGGCCGCGGACCTCATCTCCCGGCACGCGGACCTCAAGCTCACCAAGGTGATGGTGTCCGAGGCGGGCGCGTCGGTGTACTCCGCGTCGGCGTTCGCGTCGCAGGAGCTGCCCGGCCTGGACGTGTCGATCCGCGGCGCGGTCTCCATCGCCCGCCGGTTGCAGGACCCGCTGGCGGAGCTGGTGAAGATCGACCCGAAGTCCATCGGCGTCGGCCAGTACCAGCACGACCTGGCGGAGGCGAAGCTGTCGAAGTCGCTGGACGCCGTGGTCGAGGACTGCGTGAACGCGGTCGGCGTCGACCTGAACACCGCGTCGGCCCCGCTGCTGACCCGCGTCTCCGGCATCACGTCCGGGCTCGCGGAGAACATCGTGCTGCACCGCGACTCCAACGGCCCGTTCCGCTCGCGCAAGGCGCTCAAGGACGTGGCCCGCCTGGGCCCCAAGGCGTTCGAGCAGTGCGCGGGCTTCCTGCGCATCCCGAACGCCGAGGACCCGCTCGACGGCTCCACCGTGCACCCCGAGGCGTACCCCGTGGTGCGGCGGATGCAGGAGTCCGTCGGCGGCGAGTCGGTCGTGGGCAACGTGGCGCTGCTGAAGTCGTTGCGGCCGGAGAGGTTCGTCGACGAGACGTTCGGCCTGCCGACCATCACGGACATCCTGCGGGAGCTGGAGAAGCCGGGTCGCGACCCGCGGCCGGCGTTCAAGACCGCGACCTTCGCCGACGGCGTCGAGAAGCTCGGCGACCTGCGGCCCGGCATGGTGCTGGAGGGCGTGGTCACGAACGTGGCGGCGTTCGGCGCGTTCGTCGACATCGGCGTCCACCAGGACGGCCTGGTGCACATCTCCGCGCTGTCCAACGACTACGTGAAGGACCCGCGCGACGTCGTGAAGTCCGGTGACGTGGTGCGGGTGAAGGTGATGGAGGTCGACATCCCGCGCAAGCGGATCGGCCTCACGCTGCGGTTGCAGGACGAGCCGGGCAAGCCCAAGGAGCAGCAGCAGAACCGCGGCGGTGGCGGCGGCAGGCCGCAGGGCCAGCGCGGTGGCGGCGGCGGTCAGCAGAAGCAGCGGCCGGAGCGCGCCCCCGCGGGAGGCGCGATGGCCGACGCCCTGCGCCGCGCGGGTCTCGGCAAGTAAGACGTTTTCGAGCGGGGCGGGCACGAAGGTGCCCGCCCCGCTACTTGGCGCGGGTGCCCTTGGCCTTGGCCAGTGCGGACTCGAAGAGCTTCTGGGTCACCGCGAGGCCGCCCTTGACCGTGTTGTCGGGGCGGGCCATGTACGACTGGGTGGCGGACGGTCGGCCCGCCAGCGAGAAGCGGAGCGGGCCGGTCAGACCGTTGGTCTCGACGGCGCTGGTGTCCTGGAACGCCCGCAGCACGCCGTCGCGGCTCAGGTCCTTGCTGCCGCACGCCTTCTCCAGGACCGCGGCGAAGGCCGTGGCGACCGCGTAGCCGTGGTTCACCGCGCCGTTGGGCTCGACGTCCGGGTACTTCGCCTCGAAGGCCTTGGCGACGGCACGGGGGCCCGGCGCGTCGGCCCCGTAGGGCGCGATGGGCGAGACGACCTTCACCTGCTGCATCACGGCCTCGGCGGCGAGGGACTTGAGGATCGCCGGGTCGTAGCCCGCGACGTTGACCAGGAACGGCACCCGCCAGCCGAGCGCGGCCGCCGCGGCGACGGCCAGCGCGGTCTGCGCCGGGCTGGTGCTGAGCACGACCGCCTTGGCTCCCGCGGCCTTCAACGCGGCGATCTGGCCGCTCAGGTCGGTGGCGGTCTCGGTGACGGACTTGTCGACGAGGGTCAGGCCCCACTGCTGGGCGGCGAACGCGCTGCCCTCCAGCGCGTTCGTGCCGAAGTCGCCCTCGACGTGGACGTGGCCGATGGTGTCGCCGTCGGCGATGACCCCGTCGCGCTTGAAGCTGTCCAGGCCGTTCATCACGTCGATGTCGTACGTGCCGCCGACGATCATCATGTGCGGGTTGCCCAGCAGCGCGGCCGACCAGGACACCGGGGCGGCGAGCGCGCGGGTCTGGATGAGGTCGGGGGCGATGGCGGCGGTGATCGCCGAGCCCGTGAGGTCGAGGAAGCCGAGGACCTTCGGCTCCAGCTCGAAGTAGGCGTCGAGCGCCCGCTGGGTGTTGTACCCGTGGTCCTTGGTGATCAGCTCGACCTTGCGGCCGCAGACGCCGCCGCGCGCGTTGAGCTCGCCGAGGAACAGCTCGTAGCCCTTGATGCGGACGAGGGCGGTCGGCGCGAACGGTCCGCTCATGTCGGTCAGGACGCCGAGGGAGATGGTGCTGTCGGTGACGCCCGGTCCGGCTTTGACCTCCGGTCGATCGGACGAACCGCAGGCCGACGCGGCCACGACGGCCGCGAGGACCGCGGCGAGGGCACGACGGCGCAAGACAGCCTCCTACCAGTGAAGTTACCTACTGGTAGCAGTGTATTCATCTCAAATGGCGTTAGTGGGTGTTAATGTGATGTGACCCACCGGGATGAACTATTGACTAACACTGTCCGTACGCGCCCGGAATAGACCAAACGGCGCTCCCCGAAGATCGGAGAGCGCCGTCGTGCCTACAGGTAGGACCGTTGACCCTGCCCCCAGGACATCGCCGCGGCGAGCTGCGCGCGGCGACCGATCTCCAGTTTGCGGTAGATGCGGGTGATGTGGAGTTCGACCGCGCGGGTGGACACCGAGAAGTGCTCGGCTATCTGCCGGTTGGTCTTGCCCTCCAACATCATCAGCGCGATCCGCCGTTCGTGCGGCGTGAGCGGGTCGTGGTCGATCGCGTCGACCGCCTGCCCGTCACGCGGGCGCACCAGCGCGGGCTCCGGACGCTCGACCTGCGGCACACCCATGAGGACGTGCCACTGGCGAACGCGGAGTTCCGCGATCACGTGCGACCTGATGTAGGGGTCGGCGCGGATCAGCTCCCGGACCGCGTGCTCGTCCGAGGCCTGGCACAGCAGCATCGCCGCCGAACCGTCACCCACCAGCCCTCCGCCGATCAGGACTCCCTGATCGGCAAGACGCTTCCAGTAATCACGATGTGCCACGTGAATCGATCTGCGCACGTCGCCAGCGTCTCGGAAAATCATCTCAATGATGAAAGCCACTGGTTGATCCCCATTTCATTCAGCGGCCGATAACTACTCCCCTACTTAACTGGGGACATTTTGTCGAGTCAAGTGACGCAGATCACAAGACATATACCAAAGCCATATGAGGGTGATAGCGACGGCGTCTGCCACCTCTCTCGAGAACTAATGATCGGCCCCCGGAGACTCTGCCGGATCAGGTATTCGTCGAAGAGCGAAAGACCCATGTGGCCAGTCGTTCCCCGGCTCCGGCGCCACGTCGTGAGAGGGTGACGGGGTGGTGAAACTCGAACGCGACGCGGCGGGACTGGCCGTGCTGACCATCGACGCTCCCCCGCTGAACCTCTATACCGCCGAGCTGCACGACCGGCTCGTCGCGGCGGTCGCCGAGGTCGAGGAGGACGCGCCCCGCGCGCTGCTGATCCGCGCCGAGGGGAAGGTCGTGAGCGGCGGCGTCGACGTGTCGCTGTTCGCGGCGCAGAGCGGGCCCGCCGAGGCCGAGGTGCTGTTCGACCGGATGCTCGACCTGCCGGACCGGATCGCCGCCCTGCCGTTCCCGACCGTCTTCGCCGCCCACGGCCTCACGCTGACCTGGGCGTTCGAGGTCGCGGTGGCGTGCGACATCATCCTGGCCGCCGCCCGCGCCAAGTTCGGCCTGGTGGAGAAGGTCATCGGCCTGACGCCCACGATGGGCGGCACCCAGCGGCTCGCCGCGCGGGCAGGCGTCGGCCGCGCGAAGGAGTTCGTGATGACCGGCGAGCGCTACGACGCGGCCACGCTGGAGCGGTGGAACGTGGTCAACCGCGTGCTGGCCGACGACGGCTTCGACGACGCCGCCCGCCAGTTCGCCGCCACCATCGCCGCGGGCCCCACCCAGGCGCACGCGGCCACCAAGCGCGTGCTCGCGCACTTCGAGCACGGCGGCGTCCCCGAGGCGAACGAGCACGTCACGGCGATCGCGGCCGCCCTGTTCGACACCGAGGACCTGCCGAACGCCGTGCGCTCGTTCCTCGCCGACGGCCCCGGCAAGGCGACCTTCACCGGCCGCTAGCGCGGGTCGAAGGTCGACGAGCCGTACCAGGCCAGCGCGGAGCGCAGTTCGCCCACGTCCTGGCCCTGGCGGGCCTTGCTCCGCTCGTGCGACACCGGGTAGGCCCGGTAGCCGCCCTTGAACGGCTTGAACGTCCCGTTGCCCAGGGTCGCGGGCTCCCCGGCAGCGGGCACGAGCCACAGCACGAGCCACGGCTTGCCGCGGCGGTACATGATCTTGCTCCGGGCGATGGCGTACCAGGGCAGGCGGCGCTCGGTCGTGCCGCTGGACACGACCAGCCCGTCCGGTCCGACCTCCAGGCCGAGCCGGGGCCGCAGCGAGCCGACGAGCAGCCGGATCGTCCAGATCGCGAACACCAGCGCGGCGGTCAGCGACGCGAAGTGCACGCCCTGGCCCCCGCTGCCCTGGAACGCGAGCGCGACGAGGGTGATGAACCCCGTCACCAGCGCCCAGCCCAGGTCGGCGACCCGCGACTCCTTGAACCGGACCCCGACGGGCTTCTTCGGCGCGACGGCCGCGGCCTTCGGCGCGGGCGGCTTCTTCGGCGACGCCTTCTCCAGCGCCTTCGCCTCGACGGCCTTGGCCTCCACGGCCTTCGCCTTCTCCACGACGGCCTGCACCGCCCGCTGCACGCCCTTGGCCGCCGCGGCCGCCACGACGGGCGCGGCCTCGGCCATCAGCCGGGTCGCGGGCTTGCCGTTGGCGGCGGGCAGCGCGCGCAGCTCGGTGTGCCGCTGCTCCACGAGCGTCCGCACGGGGGCGGGCAGCCACGTGTCGTCCAGGTGCGGCACGTCGATGGTCGCCAGCAGCCTGGCCGGGGTCGGCCGGTGGTCCGGGTCGCGCACCAGGCACGGCACGATCAGCGGCACCAGCACGGGCGGCACGTGGGTGAGGTCCGGCTCCTGGTGCACCACGCGGTACACCAGCGACGCCGTGGAGCCGTCGCCGAACGGGCCGCGGCCCGTCGCGGCGTAGACCAGCACCGCGCCGAGCGCGAACACGTCGCTCTGCGGGCCGACGTTCTTCCCGACGACCTGCTCGGGCGAGAGGAAGCCGGGGGTGCCGAACACGACGCCCGCCTCCGTCAGCGCGGAGTGCTCCAGCGCCCGCGCGATGCCGAAGTCGATCACACGGGGGCCGTCGGCGGCGAGCAGCACGTTCGACGGCTTCAGGTCGCGGTGCACCAGGCCCGCGCCGTGGATCGCGACCAGCGCCTCCGCCAGCCCGGCGGCCAGCCTGCGCACGGACTGCTCGGGCAGCGGCCCGTGCGTCTCCACGGCCTGCTGGAGCGTCGGTCCGACGACGTACTCCGTCGCCATCCACGGGCGTTCGGCGTCCGGGTCCGCGTCCACGACGGCGGCCGTCCAGAAGCCGCCCACCGAGCGCGCCATGTCCACCTCGCGGCGGAAGCGCTCCCGGAACATCGGGCTCTCGGCGAGTTCGGCGCGGGCCACCTTCACCGCGACCGGACGCCCACCGCGGGAGCGACCGAGGTAGACGGACCCCATCGCGCCCTTGCCCAACCCTCTGAGCAGCACGTAGTCCCCGATGCGCTGCGGCCCGTCCACGGGCAGTGGCTGCACCTGTACTTCCTCCCTCAACGCCGATGGCCCTTCCAGAGTAGAGGGATCGGGCGCCTACTCGTGGTGACCTGCGTTTTTCCGTGGAGATCAGCTTCGGGTCCACGCGCGTGACCACCACGATCAGGACTTGATTCGGTCCGCACTGAAGTCATAGCGACCACTCACGAGAGATCGATCACCTCCTGAACCAAACCGATTCCACGGAGGCCGCGAGCGTTGGGAGGATGGCCGCGTGGCTGTCACGAATGCGACCCCTGCTGCCTTCCGCGTGCGGTCCTTGATCCCGCTGTCCCTGGTCAGCGCGTCCGTCGGCCTCGCCGCGGCGCTGGCGTTCCCGTTCCTCTCCCTGTTCCTGAGCCAGGAGGTCGGCGCGAGCCCGCTCGCGCTGGGCACGTTCCTGCTCGTCACGCCGCTGGCGTCGCTGGTGGCCAGCACGCTGCTCGGCAGGCTGTCCGACGCGCGGGCGGTGCGCCGCACGCTGCTGATCGTCGGCGCGGTCTCCGGGGCGCTCGGCTACGGCCTGTACACCGTGCTGCGGAACTACTGGCTGCTGCTCGCGGTCTCCACGACGCTGGTCGCGGTGGCGTCGTCGCTGCTGCCGCAGATGTTCGCCTACGCCCGCCAGGTGCTGGAGCGCGGCGGCTCGACGAAGGCCCCGCTGATCATCACCGGCCTGCGCACGCTCATCTCGCTGGCCTGGGTGGTCGGTCCGCCGCTGGCCGCGGTGCTGGTCGCGCAGACGGGGTTCACCGGCCTGTTCACCACGAGCGCCATCGCGTACGGCCTGGTCGCGGTGCTCGCGCTGCGGCTGCCCGAGGTGGCCGCCGCGCCGCCCGTGGAGGAGGACGCCGAACCGGTCGTGCCGGGCCCCGAGCCGCGGTTCCTGCTGCCCGCGCTGGCGTTCGTGCTCCTCCAGGGCGGGATCTCCCTGGGCGTGGTCACGCTGCCGCTGTTCGTCGTCGAGCAGCTGGGCGGCACCACGACCGACGTCGGCCTGATCATGGGCCTGTGCGCGGCGCTGGAGATCCCGCTGATGCTCGGCTTCGGCGTGCTGTCGACGAAGGTGGACCAGCGCAAGCTCGTCCTCGGCGGCGCGGTCGTCGCGCTGGCCTACCACGGCTCGATGCTGCTGGTGCAGACGACGTGGCAGGTGGCCGCGGCCCAGGTGTTCAGCGCCACCGTCATCTCGGCGGTGATGGGCATCGGCATCTCGTACTTCCAGAGCCTGTCCCCGGACCGCCCCGGCCACGCCACGACGATGTTCACCAACTCGGCCACGGTCGCCACGATGCTCGCCGGGCCGCTCCTGGCCGTGGCGCAGGTGTTGACCTACCGGACCGCGTACGGCATGTCCTTGGTGATGTCAGTGCTTGGTCTGGTCTTGCTGGTGCTGGCCAAGCCACGCGCTGTGGAACAGCGCGAAAACATTCCCGTGGCCACCCGGACATAGGCCGGAGGGGGTCTTGCGCCGCCCCTGCCGCGGCGGAAGACCCCCTCCGATTATCGGCTGGGCTCGCGCTACCCCTGCCGCAGCGGGAGCCCCTCCGAGTCTGTGCGACCTAGCGGTGTCCGCCCAGGCCGGTCCACTTCAGGCCCGCCCGGCTGAGCACGTCCGGGTCGAGCAGGTTGCGGGTGTCGACGACGACGGGCTGGCGGACCAGTCCGGCGACCTTCGCCCAGTCGAGGGTCCGGAACTCCGGCCACTCGGTGAGCACGACCAGCGCCTCCACGTCCTTCGCGGCGAGGTACGGGTCGTCGACGACCTCCATGCCGACGGCCGCGGACGAGCCGACGCCCATCGCCGGGTCGTAGCCGACCAGTTCCGCGCCCGCCTGCTTGAGCAGCGCGGCCACCGCGAGCGACGGCGAGTCGCGCAGGTCGTCCGTGCCCGCCTTGAACGTCAGGCCCAGCACGCCGATCCGCACGTGCGACAGGGACCCGTTGCGCTTGCCCGTCACGGCGAGCCGGATCTTGTCCACCATCCGCTGCCGCTGCCGGTCGTTGGTGTCGATCGTGGCGCGCAGCAGCCGGAACTCGAAGTCCGCCGCGTCCGCGACCTGGAGCATCGCGTGCGTGTCCTTCGGCAGGCACGAGCCGCCCCAGCCCGGACCGGGCGAGAGGAACGACTGGCCGATGCGCCGGTCGTAGCCCATGCCCTCGGTGACGTCCGAGATGTTGGCGCCGAGCCGCTCGCACAGCTCGGCGACCGCGTTCACGTACGACAGCTTCATCGCGAGGAAGCAGTTCGCCGCGTACTTCACCATCTCGGCGCTGGCCGCGTCGGTGAGCACGGTCGGCGCGCCGAGCCGCGAGTACAGCGCCGCGACCCGCTCGGCCGCGTCCTGGTCGTCGCAGCCGACGACGATCCGGTCGGGGTTCAGGAAGTCCTTGACCGCCGACCCCTCGCGCAGGAACTCGGGGTTGGAGACGACCGCGATGTCCGGGCGTCCCAGCAGCTCCGAGGTGAGCACCGTCGTGCCGACCGGGACCGTGGACTTGTTGACGATGACGCAGCCCTCGGCGAACAGGGTGCGGCACTCGTCCACGACGGACTCGACGGCCTTCAGGTCCGCCAGCCCGCCGACGCCCATCGGCGTGGGAACGCAGAGGAACACGACCTCCGCGCCGCCGTCGTGGGGGGGGGCCGCCGGGGGGGCCCCGCCGCCCGCCCGCGCGCCGGGGGCGGCGCGGACCCGCGCCCCCCCGCAC